>NZ_CP102452.1 GCF_024637875.1 Vagococcus luciliae
TCCGTCTTCTTCCGGAAAATTAGTAGCATC
Organism: Vagococcus luciliae; assembly: GCF_024637875.1. NCBI lineage: Bacteria > Bacillati > Bacillota > Bacilli > Lactobacillales > Enterococcaceae > Vagococcus > Vagococcus luciliae. Next base: position 31 of record NZ_CP102452.1, read on the forward strand.
GATATTTCTTATATCACCTTTAATAAGTTTCGTATTTACATGATTTTTTTCATATGTTTCCCATATACTCTTATCAAATTCATTAGCTACCGTAACATCAAATCCAGCTTTCTGAAATCCCAAATCTAAACCACCGGCACCAGAAAACAAAGATATAATTTTCATCTAAAATTCCCCCTCTTTTGCTAAAATAGTGTATCATAAATAGAGTCAAAAGGCCAGTTTTTTATAAAAATGATGAGATGCTTAGTTAGGAGATAAACATGGAGAAAAATATAATTGATGGTATTTTGAATATCTTAACTATAGATGAATTTAATTTAAGAGAATCTCACATCAGATCCAATCGTGCAAATAGTATGGGTGATGCTTTAGAAAAATTTGTTTTAGATATCTTTTGTGGTAATCATGTAGGTCAATCTGAAGAAACTCAAAAAGATAATATTGATAACTGCTTTTCATATATCGGAAATGACAGTAATCCTCCTGATGCTATGTTAAAAAATGGTGATGCTATTGAAGTTAAAAAAATCGAATCTAGAGGTTCTCAGTTACAACTAAATTCAAGCTCACCACATAGATTTTTAACATCTAAGGATAACAAAATAACGAGTAAAGCGAAAGAAGCCGAAAACTGGAATAAAAAAGAAATGATATATGCAGTTGGATGGGTTAAAAATAATATTTTAAAAGAATTAGCCTTAATTGATGCCTCAACCTATGTTGCTGATACTTGCTATGAAAATACTTTTGATACAATAAAAGATACTATTTCAGAAGCTATAGCAAGTCTTGATAATAAAAATATTAAATTATCAGAAACAACAGAACTAGCACGTATAAATAATATAGATGCTAATGGTTTTACCTCTCTAAGAGTTCGACCTATGTGGCTACTAAATAACCCATTTAAAGCATTTGAAGAATATTATACTCCTAATACAGACGCTAAATTTAATCTAATATCAATAATTTCGTTAAATAAGTGGGATCGACTATCAAACTCTAATCAATTACTCAACAAAATAAATGATTACGATAATCTTTCAATAGATGATATATTATTGGTTGATCCAGAAAATGGTAATGAAATTAAAGCTAAAAAAATAACCTATTTCAAATAATTAGTATAACAATAAACTCTCACATATTTTAATAGATTGGTTTCTTTTGACTATTTTTAATACTCCTTTGGAAATAACATTGTTATTACATGTCCATCATTAATAATCCATACTTCACATTCTTCAAATTGAGGTATGGATTTTATTTTAAATACTGGAGGTACTTCTTGCCACATTTTTAGTGTTGTCTTTTGACTATCAGTTTGTATCGTAAAAAATTGATAATCATCTAAATTAATGCCTTTATATCCTTCATCGTAAAAATCCCAAATATTTTTTATAAGCGACGACGGTAATTCTTTTTTGACAGTTGGTGTTATAACACGCATATTAAAACTCTCCTAAAAGTTAATAAAATTAATTATATCAATGTAAAACGACAAATCAAATAAAATTTTTACTACTAAAATGACCATGTAGACATCTAATGATATAACAATTTTCATCAGTTACTTATATTTTTATCGGTCTAATTACTCCATCAGGAACTCTATCTAAAATATTTATAATGTACTCATCTACTTTTTATTATCAAACTTATTATAAATAAAATATTATGATAAAAAATCAGAATAAACGCTCATTGAACATAACAAAAAAAAGACACTATATTTTAGTGCCTCTCATTTAAAATAGTTTATTTAGGTAAGTTGTCAATTGCATATTTTGCTTCTTCTTCTGTATATTTATTTCCAGCTTCTGAGATTAATTGTTCTTTAATTTCTTCATTTGACATATTCATATCAATTTTATATATTTTGGCATTTTTTAATGCATTTTTTTTCCAATCAACAGTCATATTATCTACAGCATATTGCGCTTGTTCATCTGTAAAATTTTCATACTGTGTAAGTTGATTAAACATTTCTCTTTTAGACATAGGGACAGAGTTGTTATATTCAGTTGCTTTGGATAAAGCTTTTTTATTTTCTTCAGGCACATTTTCAAGTACTTCATCTTCCTTTTTCAGTACTTTTATATAACTCCCATGCATACCAGTCTGACTTCCTTTTCTAACATTAACAGGATTAGTAATTCCAGTTGTGTGTAATTCAGGCACTATATACTCAAATTCAAAATTTCCATCATCATCACTTACATGGTCAAAATCACTACCCAAACCAATTTCAGCATTTGGTTCTGTAGTACCTTTATATATTATTTTATCACCAGGATATGCTTCAAATTGTGAATTTTCAAGTTTAATTTGAAGCTTTTTATCCTCACTCTCACTATTAGTATTTAAAGGTTCTGTATCGTGTTCAGCTGTATAATTAGCCCTATTGGATAAACTAATTAGTTTTGTGAAAGATTTTGGCAATATCCCTTTATTATATTTATCCGCAAATGTTTTTGTCTCTGCGCCTAAGTTGTAACTACTTTGTAATTCATTATCAGTAGGTTCTTTTCTTTTTGTTAATTTTTCTGAATAATTATAAGTTGAAATAATAAGATTATTAATTTTTATTAATAATCTTATTTGCTCTTTATTTCCATTAGCTTTATCCAAAATCTCCGTAGACTTATTTATCTCTTTTTTTCCATCTTTTATACTATCAAGTATTTCTTTTTCAGTGATATTTTCATTTTGGATTAAATTAATATTAAAATTAGATACTAAGGAAACGTTATTATCCCACATTTCAATAATTTGTTCATCAGAAAAAGTAGTACCACAACTCATTAATATTAAAGAACAGAATATTAACATTAATGTACTTGAAATATTTTTTAGATAATGTCTTTTTTTAAAAAACACATATCCCACTCCTTTTTTTAAAAAAAACATATAAAAACAAGCATTTATTTTACAATTATCTCTATTCAATATTAAGCCAAAAAAATCCATCTATTAAATTGGCTAAATCTATTATAAATAGAAAAATATTATAACTAATACTAATAATACAGAATTAGCTATTTTTAATTTCAAGTAATTCATCTATAACATTAATCATTTTAATATTACTCGATGCATTATTACCAATCTTAATAACATATATTAATAATAATATAGCAAATAATGCATAAAGAGAAACTACCGAAAATCTGAAAGAAAAAGGAAAATCTGAAAATATACTAGAAAATCCTCCAAAAAATATAGTAACACATATGGCTATAATAAAACTTTTAGAATCGCTCATTTCATTTTTTTCTTCTTTAACCCCCACTTTATAAATACAATAATCTTTAAAAGTCAAATCTAATATTTTTTCTATTGCCATTTTATTTGGTTTTTTAATACCACCTAACTTTAATTTATCTTCTAATAAATAAGGATCTATACCTCTAACTAATAATAATTCCTTAACTGTCAATTCATTTTCAAAAACCATTAAATGTTCCATAATTTTAATATTCCCTTCTACTTATTGTTTATTCTTTTATTTTTTTTATTATATAAACATCATATCATACATAAAAAGATTAAATAAATAAATATTTAACCGACTGGGGTATAGGAGGTTTTGGGCAAACTCTGCCCTAGAAAACAGTAAAAATTTTATATTTTGGTATAAACATCGCTTCACTTTACGTTCTCATCTTACCCTTGAACAACTCATATAAGCCCTACGTTGAGATTAACTTCGGGTCAACGCTCGAAAAACACCCCTGGAATTTAACTTATATTGAGACGTATAAAAAAATCTATACTAGTGAAGTCCGCAAAAGACTTCCTCCCCTACCGTTTTTATTACTGGCTAAATGGTCGTAGTCACCGTTTCCTTACGTTAAATACCACCTGTACTCGCCTTGTACAGCCGACTTCTAGTCTTTGACACATAGGGCATCTAGATTTCCCCTTCTGGCATACATAGGTATGTGCATGAGTGCCTATGCTATCGCGTTTATTTAGTTAAATATATCAAGTTTATTTTTTATTTTATATAGATTTTTTAATGTTCTATAAATCTATAAATCTATAAATCTATAAATCTATAAATCTATAAATCTATAAATCTATAAATCTATAAATCTATAAATCTATAAAAAATAGAACCTTTTCATATCAACATTAAATTTAGTTTTTATTTTTTCTATAGATTTATAAATCTATAAATCTATAAATCTATAAATCTATAAATCTATAAATCTATAAATCTATAAATCTATTAATGTTTTGCTTTATACGTTTTCAAATCCATGTTATACTATTTATAAATTTATAGAAAACATGGGGTGGATTGAATTGGCTTATAAAATTACTTATTCAAATTTCAAGGGTGGAACAGGAAAAACAACAAATAGTACTATGATGGGATATCATTTAGCCAAAAAAGGTTATAGAACATTACTAGTTGATTTAGATCCTCAAGCAAATGCTACAGCTCTTTATTCTTTAACAAGACAAAATCAAACAGGTGAAATCATGACATTTGATAAGACTCTCATGTCCGCAATTGCTGATAATTCAATTGCTGATATCATTACACCTATTTGTGATAACTTATTTTTATTACCAAGCTTTGCTGATTTAACATCTTATCCTTTATTTTTAGAGAAAAAGTTTCCAGATAATTTAAGTAAACGTTCAACTTATTTTTCAGAATTAATTAAAGGAATTGAAGATGACTTTGATTATATTTTATTTGACGTTCCCCCTACACTTTCGACATTTACCGATTCTGCTGTTTTATCTTCAGATTACATTGTTATCGTATTACAGACCCAAGAACGTTCATTTATTGGAGCGGAGGCATTTATTAAATACTTACAGGAATTAATGGGAACATATGAAACAGACTTTGATATTCTAGGGATTCTTCCTGTATTACAAAAAAATAATGCTATCGTTGATAAATCTGTTTTAAAAAATGCAACAGAATCATTTGGAGAAGAAAATATGTTTAAGACCATCATAAAAAATATGGAACGTTTAAAACGCTATGATATGACAGGAATTATTGATCCAGATATTAGTGATAGATGGGATGTCCACGATAAAAATGTTCATGAACTTTATGAAAAGGTAACAAATGAACTAATTGAAAGGATTGAAGAATAATGACAAATAGAAAAAAATCTAATTTACTTCAACCAAGTTCTCCTGCAACACCTAATCAAACTTATACACGTGAAAATATCTACTCAGTAAATGAAAATACGCAATCTGAAAAACTAAAAAAAACAATGATGGATTCAAAAAATAGTCGTGGTAAACGTACATCTGTCAGTTGCTTTCAAGATACTAAAAATAGTTTACAAGCTCTTATTACTATTATGGATACTAAAAATATTGATGAAGTCATTGAAAATTTAATTGACTCATATACTGAAGTTTTGTCTGATGAAGAGCTAAATGAATTTCGTCTAATAAGAAAATCGTTAGATAAACGAACGATAAAGAGATAACATTATAAATGTGTGGGGAGTATAAAATCACTGTACTTCTTCTGAAGAATTTAAGAGTATAGTAAAAGTATTCATTAAAACATAGTTGCTAAAATTGTCGCTATTGTTATGAAAGAAAAAATTAATATAGTAAGCACCTAAGATGAGATAATCTGTATATCTATGTAAACCTTTTGATTAACACGATCAAATATTATACGAAGAATAGGGGCTGATTACTATGCTAAATTTATTTATGGATAATTTAGGTTTAAATTTAATATTTTTAATTATTGTTTTAGTAGGAATCATTTTGATTACAAGTACATTTAAAATTAATAGTAAAAGTACTAAAATAATTTTAGGCGTTCTAGGATTAATAACGATATTGCTTGGATTATATGGGCTACTATTTATCATATTTTTTGGTTACAATTCATAGATTTTCGTTATTTAATTGCTTGGTAGACATAAGTCCTATTTTACGAAGTACCACAATTATCAACGGATTGACTAGGCAAGATTGTGAATCTCAATTGGTCTACCTCAATACTAAAAAGGAATCCCATCAAATGGCGATTCTTTTTTTGTCGAGATAGTGAAATATTGAAACGAATTTTTGAGGAGAATGTTATTTAACCGACTGGGGTATAGGAGGTTTTGGGCAAACTCTGCCCTAGAAAACAGTAAAAAATATGTTTGGTATAAACATTACTTCACTTTACGTTCTCATCTTACCCTTGAACAACTCATATAAGCCCTACGTTGAGATTAACTTCGGGTCAACGCTCGAAAAACACCCCTGGAATTTAACTTATATTGAGACGTATAAAAAAACCTATACTAGTGAAGTCCGCAAAAGACTTCCTCCCCTACCGTTTTTATTACTGGCTAAATGGTCGTAGTCACCGTTTCCTTACGTTAAATACCACCTGTACTCGCCTTGTACAGCCGACTTCTAGTCTTTGACACATAGGGCATCTAGATTTCCCCTTCTGGCATACATAGGTATGTGCGTGAGTGCCTATGCTACTACAACTATTTAATTAATCACTAGCCATCCATGATTAAACTGGATGGCTAGACGTGTTTTAAGCGACTCTTAATACCTGTCCTGGATAAATTTTATTTGGATCGCTTAGATTGTTCCATTCTGTCAGTTGTTTAGTTGTTTTTCCGTATTGTTTTGAAATAGCATACAGCGTATCTCCTTTTTTAACTGTATGATGCGTTGAAACATTGGATTTAATATTTAGTTGGTCTAAAATAGCTGTCACAATCGCATGCGCAATTTGATTTATTTTTTGGTCGAAAAATCGATTATCTTCTGCGTTTGAAATAAAACCAACTTCAACTAATATTGCTGGACAAAACGTTTCTCGTATCACATAAAAATCCGCTTCTTTTACGCCTCTATCCTTCATTCCTAAATTCACAAGATTTTTTTGAACTCGTGTCGCTAATTCCAATTCTGGACTCAATACTTTTTTCCAGACAAATGTTTCAACACCTGTTGCTTCTTTATTGGTTGCAGCGTTACGATGAAGTGAGACAAAATAGTCATATACTTTTTTATCTGCTTGTCTCACGCGATTTTCCAGTGAGACGGTATCATTTCCTTGTCGTGTTTCATCTACTGTGACACCATTTTCTCTTAATTGTTGAGTAATCAATTTCCCTAATCGTAAAACATCGTTGGCTTCGGTACGTGTGCCATTCACCGCACCTGGATCTGTTCCACCGTGTCCATAATCTATCAAAACGTTTACCATGTTTTATCCCCTTTTCTAGTTAATTTCCTTGCCAAATAGTTGCTTGAACTTGGCTTAAGTCTAATCTGGCTGACTGAGTATAATGAGCCGTCATATTAATATTTTTGTGTCCTAAAAATTGTTTAATGATTTCAATCGAGATTCCTTGCTCGATTAACTTAGCTGCAAAAGTATGTCGCAATAAATGACAATGACAAGCAATGCCTGTTTTATTAGAAAAATTTGTCATATGTCGTTGGAGTGTTCGTTTGCTCACTCGAAAGACTGGCTGACTCGACACATCAATTTCTGCTAAATACTGCTGAATAATATCGGAAACTTCGTTATCTATGATAGGGATAGTACGATCACTTCCCCATTTAGCATTGGTAATTGAAATATATAGCATATGATTCGTTATAAAGAAGTCGCTCTTTTTAAGATGAGCGACCTCCCCTACTCTTGCGCCAGTTGAAAGCATGAGTAAAAAAGCACAACGAACATTAGGTCGGAACGAATCAATGTGTAAGCGTAAAATAGTTAATTCGTCATCTGATAACCGTTCTTTTCTGGTTGATTTGACGGGTAGTGAGAGACTTGTTAAAACTGGATTTATTTTTACTTCTCCATGCAAAATTAAATAATTAAAATAGCAATGAACAGTTGATAGAATGGCATTGATTCGCCGATTAGATAAAGACTCTAATAACAATTGCTTACGAAATGACATAATGACTTGTGTGGTTACCTCGTGAATAGATAGCTCTTGGTCGTCAAGGAATAAATCAAATTTGTGAAGTCGTCTATCGTATTCATCGACGGTACTTTGGGTTTTACCTTCAATAAGCAAGTGTGATAAAAATTCTTTTTTCATCCTAATCCTCCAACGTGGCACAAATTTAAAAATTTGTCGTATGTTAATTACAGAGAGATTTATTTATCCTTAATATTTTTTTCATCTAATAATTTCACAGATAATTTGGTAATAGCAATGGTTAGATCATCAAGCTTGCTTTCTACTCGCACAAGTAGAAAGGCAGAAACAGCTATCGCAAAAATATCTTGTCCTAGAATAGCTAAAATATCTTCTACCATTAGTTGTTAAAAGTAAAATCTGTCGTGATATTTTTTGGATCAGTCTTTAAGGATAATAAATCTCCTGCGTTTTCTCCGCAAAATTTACATAAATCTAGTGTTCCTACAATCATGGATGCACTCTGCGCATCGTAGACAAATAATTTAAAGAAAATGTCTTTGACTTTATCGCATAAATCGCATTTTTTATAATTTGTTTGGGCGAGAGTTTCTATTTTTAAGCCTTTTGTCATAGTAAACTCCTAACTAATGCTGACTAATTCATCAACATAAACACGTCGAATATAGGCTTCTTTGGCCACAGTGGAATCTTCTATCCAATAAAAAATGCTGGATTCAATAATGGATATCATGACTTCTTCAATCCTATCTCTTGTTAAGTCAGCTTTGGGGTTAGCTATTTTCAAAACTGTCTCCTTATTAGAAGAATTACTAAACACTAAATGTAAGACTTCAGTCATCGTCGATTTTTTTGCCATATCATTTCCTCCTATTATTTTTCACGATATAAATTTGCAAAATATGGGCTAGTTGATTCATCGTAATCAATGTAAGACAACAAATAGACTTGGTTTTTTTGTAAAGATAAAATGTCTTCTAAAACAGATAACGATACGTCTCTGTCGATCTTGGCATTTATCTGTCCTAACGAAATATTTTTTACTTTTGATTTAGGACTTCCTTCAACTGGTTCAAAGACCTTGGCAGCTATTTTGGCATGGTAGAATGCGTCAGGGTATGGGTGTTGTTCTAATTCTGCACGCTCTCTTGTTTGTAGTGTATTTGGCATGATGCATTTCCTCCTGTATTAATCGACTTCTATAATGCTATCTACTTCTGTTCGTTTAGTGTAAGCTCGCACTGGTTCAACTTTTCCCCAGTTAAATGAACTGTTTTCTGCAATATATTGCATGACCGTTTCAATGTCTTCTATAAAAATATCATCTTCAGGTCTTAAATTAGCTATTTGAATACGCTTTAATTTCTTTTCAGCATTACGAAATTCAAAAATTAAAACTTTTTGCAATTGTTTGACTGCCATTAATTCTGTCACTTCCTTTTCATTTTCATTAGTTATTTTCATAAATTATTGGTTTTTTGGCGCGTAATGATGAGTTATTTTCTCGCAAATATTGTTAACATAGTTCACTTGAAATCCTAATAACATATCAATAGTTTGTAGGTAGACATCACGTCCTGCATCTGGATTTAAGTTATTGATCGTCACAGTCGATTTATTTTTATTTTTATCTACTACTTTTCCATAAGCTGTGACTTTCTTTTCTTTTGATTCATAGATTGTCATTTTTTTCACCTCCTTCATTATCTATATACGATAAAAAAGAAAATACATCTTAATTTGTCAAATATTTTTTATTTGACAAATTTAATCACATAATAAACTATTTATGCTTTCTGAGTGTCACTCAGGAAGCTGCCTAACGGCGAGTGTTGGGGGGTTATAAAAGGGGGGTTCCCCCTTTTTTATCTTTTTATTATTTCGTTTTTACTGTGTTTCTTACATCTGAAAGAGGTTAGAAACACTAAGGAGGGACGGGTATAAGTCAAAAAGGTTTTCAGGAACGAAAAAATCTGGAAGATTTTTGAGTGAGTGATGTCTCTTTCTAAATCCTCCCCCCAAAAGGCTTTAATCCCTCATTTTTGTCGAAATGAGTGAGTGTAAGGAGGGAATGAGACGAATGGGGAGAGTTTGGAGGGGGGCTTGGGGGGAGGTAGAGAGGGACAGTAAACCTTGAATGACTTAACTGGTCCCTCCGTCATATGTTTTGATTTATGGGTGCTGGAATATATTCGAGCACCCATATCGCTTAGAATAAGCGAAAAACACCCTGTCTAATCGCATTTAAGCGACCGGACAGGGTGTTGGCGAAGTATGAGCCAAAGGTGATGAGCGGTGTAGGTGCAAGGCACCAGCGAATTTTATATTACTTATAATTAATTTTAATTTTTATGTGTTTTGTAAAGTCTTTTTTATGCTAGCAGCAACATAATATGCTAAGTTAACAGGAACTGCATTTCCTATCATTTTATATCCATCATTTAAATTCTTATAGTAAAATTTAAAATCATCCGGAAATCCTTGGATTCTCGCTACTTCACGAATGGATAATCTTCTATATAGATCTTCTTTTCCTTTTACGAACTTACGTTTATTCTTTTCAACTAGTTCCATCTTAGGAGCTTGTGGATGCAATGGAGCTTGTCTACCACTAGCCTGTATAGTGAATGATGGTTCATGCCAGGACCTAACTCTATTTCTACTCATAAATATAGAGGAGTAGCTTCCTATAAAATATTCATGATTTAAAACTAAACAGTTATCTCCATTTGTTTTATTTTTTTCTAGAGCAGGAATAGCACTGTCCTTTAAATCTGAAATAACATCAGATAAAGTTTTATAATTTTTGATTTCAGGCGGTTCTATTTTAAAACTTTCTATGCTTAAATCCTTACGAAATCCAATATAAAATACACGCTTTCTATTCTGTGCAACATCAAAGTTAACAGCGTCTACTTGTTCTATAAATACATCGTAACCAGCATTTTCAAACATTCTAACAATATTTTGCACAGCATCTGAATGTCTCTTTGCCATCATTCCGCTAACATTTTCTGCAACAAAGAATTTAGGCTTTACTTCTTCTAATACCCTAATATAGTCATAAAATAATTGACCTCTTTTATCTTCTATTCCTTTTAATGAACCGGCTTCTGACCAAGATTGGCAAGGAGGTCCACCTATAAT